>DASRBN010000020.1 GCA_035653615.1 Ktedonobacteraceae bacterium
CGCGTCGATGGCCGTCGTCTGGTTCTTGGCATTGTAGCTGTAGCTGTAGCCATCCGTGGAACTGGTCAGGTTGCCGTTACCATCATAGTAGTAGTTCACGGTGTTCGACCCCTGCACCGTACTGGTCAGCTCTTCGGCCCCGTTGTAGTTGTAGTTGGTCGTCGTACTCGGATAAAGAACGGAGGCCGTCTTCCGATTGCCTGCTTTATCGTAGCTATAGCCCCAATCCTGCACTTCCTGGTTGCCGCTGTTGAAGACTTCCGCGTTGGTGAGCCGGTTCATCGAGTCATAGCTGTAGTTGCGAGTGAACGTGTTGGTGTGGCCGATGGGATCGAGCAACGTGACCGATTGCAGCAACTGGGTCGGCGTCGGAGGCGACGTCGGGAGCGTGTAGACATACGTAAAGTTCAGGTAGGCGGTGGTGATCTGCCCCTGGTTGTTCATGATGCCGCCGACAGCAGAGGTGACATGACCCGCTTTGTCATAGCCGAACACCTCACCGGTGCCATTGGGATAGCTGATACTGGTGCGCTCGTTGGCCGGGTTATAGCCGTAGACGGTAGGGGTGGACGTATTGGGTGGGTCCTCAACTTTGAGAAGCCGGTTGGCATTGTCGTAGTCGTAGCCGATGCTGCCCCCACGATCGGTGTAGAGGTGTAGATTGCCCACCGGGTCATAGGTCGTGGTGATCTGATCGCCGTTGGGCAAGGTCTTGATATGCAACCGGTTGTCCTGGTCGTAGTTGAAGCTGGTGGTGCCGGTATTGTCGATCACGCTGGTCTGATCGCCATCATCGTTGTAGCCATAATGGATGATGGTTGTGGCCGTGTTATAAGTGATCTGCTTCAACCGATCCATGGGATCGTAGCTAAACGTGATGGTGGTGCCATTGCCATCAATGACTTGCGTGACGCGGCTGACCTGATCGACGGTAATGGTTTCCTGGCCCAGGGGAGCCGGCGGCGTCACGATATGCAGGTTGCCATAGCTATCGTAGGTGTACGTGGTCGGGTTGCCGTCGCCATCGGTGGCCTGCTTGAGCGTGCCATAGAGGTAAGAGCCATACGGCACGTCGGTATTGTACTGATAGGATGCCGAGGACCCGGTTCCTTTGGGCGTGGTATCGGTGGCCGAGGTGAGATTGCCGTTGCTGTCATAGCCATAGGTCATGGTGTTGTTCTGCGCATCGGTGAGCGTGGTGGGCAGGTAGGGATTGGGATTGGTGTAGCCAAAGGTGGTCGTCGCTCCGGTGCCATCGGTGATGGAGAGCAGGTTGTTGGTGTGGCCGACATCGAAATTGAAGACCGTTTTGTCCAGGAGGGGATCGGTGTACTGACTGACGTTGGCATCGGGGGTATACGTCCGCTGCTCCAGGTTGCCGTTACCGTCGACGACTTGCTGCACCTCCAACCCGCTGTAACCATAGATAGTGGTATTGCTCCTGGCGTCGGTGAAGACGGTGCAGGGGAGCGAAGTGATGATGCCACACTGGCTGGCTCCCGGGGCGTAGTAGGCCACGAAGGTGTGGTTCGAGAGCGCGTCGGTCAGCTCGTTGACGCGATGAGTGCCCGACTGGTAGCTGATGCTGGTGCCGTTGGTATCGGGGTCGGTGATACTGGTGAGATCGGTCCCCGTGTAGCCCAGAGTGGTCGTTTTACCGTTGAGGTCAACGATGCTGGTCAGCATCCCATTCTGGTAGCCGGGCTGGACCGTACGCCCAAGGACGTCCGTGATCTGATTGAGCAGTCCGCCAGAATTGTAGCCAAAGGTAGTGGTCCGGTTCTGCGTATCGGTGAGACTGCTGATGTTGCCCGAACTGTTGTACAAAAAGGTGATCTGGTGGCCGTTCTTGTCCTGGTCAAAGATCTCGCGGCCATGGCTATCGAAGCCGAAGCACTCGCTGGTTTTCTGGAAAATCAGCACATAACTGGCACCGTTGACGGTGCTCTGGACCAGCGTGGCATCCAGACCGGCCGGCTCATCGTAATTGTCGTAGCTGCTCGTGTCATAGGTGTAGAGAGCCGAGACGCCACTGGAGCCGTGCAAGGTCACGTTGTTGCCATTGAAGGAGAGCGAGACGCCGTTGCCCACGCTCAGATTCCAGTTGGGTCCCAGCACGCTAGAGGTGGTGGACTGTGAATTGTAGGTGAAGGCAATATCGAGGTCCAGGCCGGTGCCACGGATCTGCAAGGCGGTGTACTGGGCGACCAGGTTGCCGTTGGCGACATTGGTCTCGATCAACAGGCGATCATCCAGGTTCTGCTTGACCAACGTGTAGAACCCCACCGTACCCAGCCCATCGACGTTGCCAGCCACTTTGGGGGTGCTGGTGAGCGATGGGCAGGCAGCGATGTTATTAGTATGCGGGTGGGGATTGCGCCGCGGGGGTTTGTGAGATGCGAGCGAACCAGGGTTTTGTGCCTGCCCACTGGCGAGAGAGGCCGCGTGTACGGTGGTACTCCAGCTGGCAACTACAAATATACACACCATCAAAGCAGCGAATAACGAGCGCCAGAGATGCGCAAACGTGAAATGGAAACGCAAATATGAGAGACGCACTCGGCGAGGACGATTCGAAGTAGTATCAGGGGAAGGTGTGATAGTATCCGGCATCGGAAACAAGCCCTTTCTTGTGCAGTAACGCAGGCAAGGAAGCAATATACATAGGTGTGAGTGTATACGGACCGAGCTAAGAAAGTAGTCTACAAGCGAACATACGAATATACACTACAGACCTGCGTTACTGAAGGACAGCCTGGATCAGCTGACCAGAAAGTTGCTTGTTTACCTCCTTTCCCTCAAAAGTTTTGAAAGATATCTCTACTAGCATAACTTAAATGTGTAGCATTTGTCTTTACTTTTTGGAAGCAATTTCCCAGCACTTTTTTCCTCCTGAAGGGTAATTTTACGGCAGAAATTACCCTCAAGAAGCCCCCAAAATTAAGAGGACTGTTTTGATGCGGATAGGGCTAATGGTTCTGAAGCTTCTTCAGACCTTGCTTTAATGGGAAGTACTTCCTGGTAGGAGCGCCTTGATATAACTGATGTTGGAAGACCATTATCTCAAATATAGTAAAATATTCTTCCTCCCCCCCTTAATCGATTAATTACTCCAGATTATCTTGACAATAGAAAATAAGTCTGCTATAGTTATTAATGGTGTTAGTCCACCAAATGAATATGATATCTGCGACACCCGTTTTTCTCTTTTTAGATGTTAGGCATTTCAACAGTATTTTCTGCAAGGGGGAGAAATGCTATGCCTGGCTGGCAGACCATCAACCGGTCATCTTCGCTACGTATGGATGAGAAAGACAACACATCTGAATTCCTCAGCGGTGCAGACCTTAAGGAATATGGCGCTCATCTTTTAAGATTCGGTCAAACATTATACAGGCAGCGGAAAGGTGTTATCAATCTTCTTTGTCAGGAAGTGGCTCGTATCTCTCACGGATATTTGAAGTTGCTACCTCGTCGGGATAATGAGGTGATGCCTGTAACTTGTTCGCCCTCCATTCCGGTGCAGTTCCAACAAAGACTTTACGGTGCCTTGCTTTTCCAGCGAGATATAGAAGTATCGCGGAAGCTTACTATCGGCGATGTGCTAGATTTCGCTCGGGACTGTGGATCGGTTATTTTTACGTTGGAGCATTGTCTCCTCCCTCAAGGTGACGGGCGCGTGCGTGACGTTCAATATCCAGATAATTTAACCAGGCGGGAAAAGGAAATTCTGAAGTTGATGGTTCGGGGCTATGACGAGGAAAGCATAGCCAGGGCATTGGATATTACCGTTGCTACGGTAAGTAAGCATCGGCACACGCTCTATGAAAAACTTGGCGTTCACAATAGTCATGATGCTATTCTAGTAGGCTATCACACGCTTTGTTTTTCACCTCTGGAAGATATTATGCCTTGTTCCAGCAACATAGGGTATGAAGTAGAGTACAGGGAAAAGATACCGGCCGGATTACCTGATTACTGGTAAATTCCAGGCGGACGGCTATTTTTTTTGATGCGAAATAGGGGGAATCGCATGAGATGATATCAGTTTGTCTTTGTATCCGGTACTACCGGTACGAGATGGATGCGTGTTCTATTTACTGGCATCAGCATGAGCGTTCTGTTGCTGGTCCTTTTGCAGAACTGGTTTTCGCCCGTCTTTGCCCATTCCCAGGATATACCGGCGATGTCGTGGACACCAGTACCTTAAGCGTGATAATGCCGCTTCCAGCCCTCCAGAATACACACCAGGTGGTAGAGATTGACTGGACAAATGGTGTGCCAGGCGCCACCAGTACCCATTTCGGCCTGGGTCGCGTGACCGGTTAGCCTCAAGTCCTCCCAGCACCCTTTTCCTGTTCGTGCCGATACAAATCGAACAGGATCAAGGCCAGGGATTCAAAAAGCCTGGCCCAGAGAGAGGGGTCGCCAACATCATTGGTCATATCTGTTACCAGCAAGCTACAGGTAGCGTCGATTACCTCCTGGATGTGGTATTCCTTGGAGAAGGCATAGAGCCGGTGGCTTTTTTCCTGGCCATAAGGCGCATCGACGACGGACCAGACATGCTTATTCTCTCGCATGCCCAGGTATCGGATATGGTAATTGTGGTAATCCTGGCCACCACAGGCCGGTTGGATATGCAGGTTGTAATGAGAGGCCGGATGGCGCCTGTCGTACTCTCGCATACCCAACCAGCCATGCTGGGGTATCAGCAACCCCTGGCTGGTCCAGTACCACTTTGTCTGTCGATTTCTTCGCATTGAACGGGTTTTTCTCCGCCCGGGTTTCCGGTGCATGTTTCTCGCTCCATTTCGTTCTATCCATACGAACATAGGAGCGCACTCAACAGGGCAGGAGCACAGGGCAAAAGGGAGAACATACCTGAGATAATCTCCTGTACATTGAGATGTAGGGGAGATGAAGCGAGGTTACACGTCTCTATCCTGATGCTTGTCCGTGCCATCAGTTGAGAGCGCATGAGTTCAGGACGCAAAAACATATTCATGGATTAATACTTTTACCAGAGTATCCGGCCACATGAATATCCAGGCTGTCTCGAAACAGCCATCCTGCTTGCGTCTTCCATCAAGCTCTAAACTGAAGGACTTACCGAATCACCAGGCTCATGAGACATGCCTTTCCTGAAAGATAGGATCTGAACGATACTGGTGATTTCCTATGACATGTTTCGCCATGTCATTCTGAGCGAAGAGAAGAATCTCTCGTCCACTTCCGGGTAATCATCAGAACGATACTATTGACGAAAACATTTTAGCATATCAAAAGGGAGACAACAAGGTTCTGATAGAGGTTTACCGATTCGATAATCTTTAGGTGTTAACGGATAGACAAAAGTTTTGTGAGCTAATCCTCGTAGAAGAACGTCATGATGTGTTATGATTATGTTACCGGCACATTAAGAACTTAATACAAAGGAGCGTCAATGGATATTCCATTCCGCTTTCCGGGGAGTCTCTGATAGATGGCTTCCCGGAAGCAAAAAGTTGTGATGGACGAAGAGCCGGTGGACAAATCGATGGCTCTCTTTGATCGAGAGGCACGTAAGTTCCTGGTTCGGGTTCTGATCGGTCTGGCGTATACAGGGTACATCGTCATAGTGGCCCTGATATACCATGCAGTCATAAGCTTCTTGCTTCCGGCAGAAATATGCCGAGCGATTATGCTGATCACATTAGGAATGCCGTTGGGTCTGCCACTGGCCTCGATGGGCACCATGCTCATGCGGATATTCCTGGCTGCCCTATCAGCAGGGTTGCATAGTGTAAAGGACGAATGACATGTGAAAGTTCATCAAGGCATCGGGATAGACTTTCTTATTCCGGGAACAGCCAGGTACTCACCCTTTCTGTTCCTGAGAACCCGCTCAGTGCATCGTTACCGGTATAGACATATGGGAGAACGCTGGATTCCAGTTATTCCTGCGGCTATAACCGTTTGACGAGCAACTAAATCGTAGTCCAGTTCTTAATTGTGCCGGCACCCCCACCCAATCTCTGTATCAAAACTGGCTATAAGCTCCTTCGTAGCTCCCACTTAAGCCGATTGCCCTCCGGTGGAAGGCGATGCATCCCAACTTTTTCAAGGACCCTGATGGAACCAATATTGTCATCAAGGCATTCAGCGGTAATCACCTGAATATTGGGTGTCTGAAAAGCCCAGTTGATGACGCAACGCGCCATCTCAGTTGCATATCCCTGTCCTTCATAAGCGGGAATGATATTGTAACCGATCTCTACCATTCCTGCCTCATCCGGTGCGCCGTGGAAACCGATGCCGCCAATCGCTACCTGGTCAGCCTTATGGATGATAATGCCGTCCCAGACAAGACCCGCCGGGTCTTTCTCCATGGCTTCGACAAAAAAAGGGAGTGCTTCCAGCAAATCGGGTCCCGGCCAGTCATCAGGGATGGCTACTCCTAGCATCTCAGCCAACCTGGCTCTATTCGCCAGCGTTACCTTCTTGAGTTCCAGGGTGAAAGGGAGCAATTTGAGCCGTTGCGTTTCCAGTATTTCCATGATAGAAGTCCTCTTTCAGTTATTACTTGCTGCCACTCAAAAATCGTAGGAGTTAGACCGCTCGTAGTCGTCCACTACGGGGTTAGTAGGACACATCAGCATCGAAAAAAGAGATCACGCTCCTACCACTCGCACAAATCCCTCTCCTGGCCTATAATCCGGCGATTGATGCCGCCAATAGGTATTGTAAAGCTGCGCGTAATGCCCGCCCTGCTGCATCAAAGATTCGTGGTCGCCCTCTTCCACTATTCTGCCGCGGTCAAGCACGATGATGCGGTCGGCGTGCCGGATGGTCGAGAGGCGGTGCGCGATCAAAATGGCGGTGCGGTTTTGCAAGACCAGGTCTAGCCCTTCTTGAATCTGGGCCTCGGTCAAGGGGTCGACGCTGGCGGTCGCCTCGTCCAGGATAATAATCGAGGGGTCTTGCAAGAGTACACGGGCCAGGGCAACCAGCTGGCGCTGTCCCAACGAGAGCGATCTACCCGCTTCTCCCACCAGCGTATCCAATCCCTCTGGCAAAGCATCCAGCCAGTCTCCGCCGCCAATGCTCTGCGCTATCGATTCCACCTCTTCAGCACTGGCATCGGGTCGCGCATAGCGAATGTTATCGGCTACACTGCCTGAAAAGAGAAATGGTGACTGTGGCACAATACCCAGGTGCCGGTGATAATCGCTCAAGTCAAAAGAGCGGATGTCACGCCCATCGATCAGGATTCTTCCTCCCTGGAACTCGTAGAATCGTGCGACCAGGCGGGCAATGCTCGTCTTGCCTGCCCCGGTATGCCCCACAATCGCGATAGTCTGTCCTGCCGGGATTTTGAGATTGAAGCCTGCCAGGACGGTTTGCCGGTCGTCATAGCTGAAATAAACGTCTTTGAACTCGATTTCCCCTTTCAGATGGCCTGCCGGTTGCGCATCATCCTGGTGAATGCGCGGCTCGGCATCAATGAGCGCGAAGACACGCTCGCTGGCCGCCAGGCCTAACTGGAACTGGCTCCAGAACGAGGCGATACTGGTCAATGGGAACCATAGCGAGCGAATCCCTTGCAGGAACAGGAACCAGTCGCCGGCAGAGATATTATGGGCGAGTACGCGCAGACCGCCGAAATAAATGACAATCACCGTACCAATATTCGCCAGCAGCACTAAGACGGGGAAGACACCATTATATATGAAGCCCGAACGCACATTGACCTGGTACGATTGCTCATTTATCTGCTTGAACTCCTCGTACATATTCTGTTCTTGCCGGAAGTTCTTGGCGATGGTAATGCCGGTCACTACCTCCTGCACATTGGCGTTCACCCTTGCCATCGAACGTTGCGAACGCTGCGTGGTGCGGCGGGCAATGCGGCGGAAGAGCAGGGCAACCACGATGATGAATGGCAGAATAGCAAATGTCAGCAGGGCAAGCTCCACACTCCGTATGAGTAGCACAATTGCCATCAGAAAGAACAGCAGCAGCTGGCTGATGAGGCTGAGTGCGAGCGTGACGACAGTAGCAAAATCCTCGCTATCCGAAGTAACGCGGCTGACGATTTTGCCGCTAGGGAACTCGTCATAAAAGGACATATCGCGCGAGACCACAGCCTGAAATGCATCATTGCGCAGTTTTAGTACTACATCTCCTACAGTACGCGCTGTGTACCACTGGCGAAAGAAATTGCAGACCCAGGAGAAGACTCCGGCCAGCAGGATAGCAATGATTAATAGCAGGATGGTTTGTACGGCGACCGACGATACAACGGCGTTAATGCCGAAGGAGATCAAGACCGGAAAGACCGTATCCAGCAGCGAGGTTAAAGTAATCAGAGCCGCGATGACTATCATGATGCGCAACTTGGGCCGAAAATAGCCAATGATACGCGCAATCAACTGGCGATCACTATAGTTACGATCATAGGCCTCGGCATCCAGGCCATCCATAATAAACCCCATGCATATCCTCCAGATGGTTATCGTTCATCCGCATTGACAAGTTTACCGGTTGTTTTGCCTGAGTCTTGTTCGCCGGTCAGCGCTTTTCGTTGTTGGAAAGAAGCTGGACTGAGTTCTTGAATAATGTGGACCGGTGAAGCTCCATCATTCCATAGTGGCCGCGTTTTCTTCCCGTCTGTATGGGCAAAGATGCGGCGGTACATCTCGCACCGTTCCAACAATTCGTCGTGCGTCCCCTGGTCTACCAATTCACCGCGCTTCAAAACGAGTATTTTATCAGCCCAGCGTATTTGCGAGAGGCGATGCGTAATCAAGAGCGTCGTGCGGCCCTGCAAAAGGCGATGGATGGCTCTCTGAATTTCGTCCTCGGTCGCGCTATCGATGGCGCTGGTCGAATCGTCGAGGATCAGGATGCTCGGGTCGGTCAGCAGCGCGCGTGCAATGGCGATACGCTGGCGCTGGCCACCAGAAAGTGTCACGCCGCGTTCACCAATCACCGTCTCGTACCCCTCCTTGAAACTGCGAATAAAGCCATCCGCCTGCGCATCTTTTGCGGCCTGCTCGATGGACTCCTGGGTGGCCTTCTGACCCAGTCCATAGGCGATATTCTCGCGGATAGAGCGCGAAAAGAGGAAGATATCCTGCTCAATCGTTGAAATCTGCGAGCGCAGCGCGTCCAGGCTCCAGTCGCGCACATCGATGCCATCGACGAGCACGCGCCCCCCGTCCGCGTCATAGATGCGATTGACCAGCTTCGTCAGCGTGCTTTTGCCCGCGCCTGTCTGACCAACGATGGCTACCGTTTCACCGGGGCGAGCGTGAAAAGAGATGTCCTTGAGAATCGGAGTGCCACCATAGCTGAACGAGACGTGTTCAAACTGAATATCGCCCTGCATATGTCCGGTATATCCATCCTCGTTCTCATCGAGTTCGGTCTCCTCGTGCAAGATAGCCAGGATACGGCTCGCGCCTGCAATACCCAGTTGCACCAGGCTAAAGGCCCAGTTGGAGTTGAAGGCAGGATAATGTAGCATCACCATCAAACCCATATATGCTACCAGGCTGCCGACAGAAAGCTGGTGGTGCGTGACCAGTAGCAGTCCATGCAGGAACGCGGCAACCATGGCAATCGCGAGCAATAACGGCGGGAGATACCATGCCTGAATGCGTCCATTCTGGATGAAGTAATCGCGGTAGCGATGGGCGTTGCGCTCAAACTTGCTTTTCTCCTGCTCCTCCTGCGCCGTCGCCTTCACCACCTCGATCCCTGTCACCACCTCGTTCAAGCCCGCATTCATTTCGCCGAATTGCGCGCGCATGCTGTCGGATACAGGGTTCAGTTTGCGCGAGTAGTAGCGCAGGGCGATCAGGAAGGATGCAGTAAAGAGCAGTGGCGTGAGTAGAAGTTGCGGATTAATCAGGCCAATGAAGACGAGCGTCACGGTCAGGCTGGTGAAAGAATCGATGATGATATCGGAACCGGGAGCGATCATGTTGCTCAACTGGCTCATGTCGTTAGCGGCACGCGCCATGATGTCGCCGATACGTTGCCGGTTGTGGAACGTCTGGCTCTTGCCCAGCAGGCTTACATACAACTCGGCACGCGCGTCACGCGCAAAGCGTTTGCCAAGTAATTCCGGGAAGAAACGGGCGCTCAAGTCGAAGCAGCCGCCGATCAATATCGTTGCCAGCAGGATGAGGGAAATATGCACCAGGCCACTTTGATCGTGCTGTAAGACCGCGTTGAAAGCAAAGCCGGTTAGTACAGGAATCAAGGCATACAGTATATTGGCCAGGATAATGGCCAGCATAAAGCCGATGATGAGGTGAATATAACGAGTAAGATGAGAAATAATCCAGCGTACCGGCCCGGAACGATTGTAATGATACTCGCCGGCTACCGTAAATTCGCGCTTAATCAAGTGGATTCCCTTCGTTGGCACGTATCAATGCGCCCCTACAGCATTACGTTGAGGTAGTACAGATATTCTATCATGTTAGGGTTGGGTTTGGCTAGTGTTTTGTCGGATGGCTTCTTGAGGGACTCGACGTTTTTAGTGTGTACCAGTTTGTCTCTTGATGTCTCCCCTTGCTCGCGGTTTTCTCTCGGTTTTGCTGTAGGCTTTCAGCGCTTTTTTCCAGGTTTGAGGCTCTTGTAAAGACACCCCTTGCTCATATGGCAAGCTATTAACTAGATGAGACCGGGGAGAGATTCAGCATAATTGGTAGCTTTATGCCTGACCTTGATGCTGTTTTGAGCTTATATTTTGTAAGCACTCAAGACGGTCGAATCCCCACCCTGACCTGGCAACCCGGCTAACCCTAACCGCAAGTACTATTCTCTGCCTGCTTTGGCCCTTTCCATGTTATAATCTTTGGAAAAGTAGACTTATTCCATAGAAATATTCTCATGATCTACCAATCTGGGAATATTTCAGCGCGCTTATGCGCGATAAGCACCTTTATTCGTTTCGTACTTGATAGTTCTTCGGGGGTGAACTGTATGCCAGATCGATACTATCTCCATTATCTCAAAAAAAGTTCGAATGCCTGGAATAGTTGGCGGGAAAGACATCCTGATATGCAGCCGGATCTGAGTGGAGCTGTCCTGCGCCGCGTGCGCCTTATAGAGGCCAATCTGGAAGATATAAATCTGGATGGCGCCGACTTGAGCGAAGCCAATTTGAGTGGCGCGAATCTGAAGGGCGCCCGTCTCGCCGGGGCCAATTTGAGCAGCGCTAATTTGAGCGGGGCAGACTTGAGCGGGGCGGACTTGAGTAGGGCGCATCTCTATTATGCAAATTTCAGTGAGGCGAATCTCAGTCAGGCCAATTTGCAACGGGCGAATCTCAACGAGGCGAAACTCAATGGGGCGAATCTCGAGCAGGCCGACCTGAGCAGCGCGAAACTCAATGGCGCGAAGCTGAGCGAGACAAATCTCAGCAAGGCAAAGTTGGCGTTTGTCGATCTAGGGGGAGCCATCCTGAGAAATATCGATCTGGGCGAGATTCGGCTGACCGGTATTAATCTCAAGGCTGCGAATTTGAGCAGTGTTCGTGTCCGGTCGGTGAGTTTGCGTGGAGCAGACCTGCGGGGCGTGAGCTTTATGCGTATGGACCTGAATGGGGCCGATCTGAGCGGGGCAGACCTTAGTCTTGCGGATTTGCGGGAAACCAGTCTGATGCAGGCCGACCTGAGCGGGACGATTCTCAAAAATGCTCTTCTGAATGATGTATTCTTCAATGAAGCAAATCTGCGTGGAGCGGACCTGAGTGGAGCTAAAATCAATCGGGTTGACTTCAGTGGGGCAGAGCTTATCGACGCTGACCTCAGTAATGCGAATCTTCATGAGACGAGGTTTACTCAAGCGAAGCTCAATCATGCAAATCTGCGCGATGCCTATCTAAGTCGCGTCTATTTCGATGGAGCCAACCTCAGCCGCGTGAATCTAAGCAGTACGAATCTGGAAGAAATCGTATTTGATGGTGTCAGTCTCAAGGGGGCCAATCTCAGCAGCGCCAATCTTCGGAATGCGAGTTTGAGTAATGCTATTCTGAAAGGCGCATCCCTTTATGCCGCCGACCTTACCGGGGCCAATCTTACGTATGTCGATCTGCGTGGAGCAGACCTGAGAATTGCAAATCTAAGGAGCGCCAATCTCCATAGGGCCGAACTCAGCGGCGCTAATTTGCGCGGAAAAATTCTCAGCGGCATCAATCTCAGCGAGGCCAACCTGAGCAATGCCGATCTCAGTAAGGCAGACCTGGTAGAGGCGGATCTTGCCGGAGCAGACCTCTATATGGCCAATCTTAGTGGCACCAATCTCAGCCGGGCTAATCTGAGCAATGCCGATCTGAGGGGCGCCGATCTGAACCGGGCACACCTCCATGGCGCTATCCTCGATTCGGCTAACATGAATGGAGCGGTTCTGAACGGCACCTATGCTGTTGAGCCTGAGAACGAAACAGCGGCAACCTCGATTGTGTCTTCCGCTGTTTCGTTCTCAGGCTCAACAGTTTAGTTGCTGTTATTCGAAAGGTTGAGGTAGCTCTCTAAAAATCAGTTGTTTCGTTATGCGGCAGGTCCATCAATTGTCGATGGTTAATTCGTCCGTACCAGTTTCAGCAGTTGGCCCAGCCCTGGCCGCTGCCCATACATCAGGACGCCATAGCGATAGATGCGAGCGGCAAACCTGGTGCAGGCGAGAATGGCAACGAGCATGAAAGCAGTTGTTAGAATAATCTCCCACCAGGCCACGGTGCCTAGCGCGATGCGCGGCATCATCATCCAGGGAGTCCAGAAAGGAATATATGAGAGTACCCTGATCAGGGTTGTATCAGGATTAAAGACCGCGTAAAAGAAGAGCAGATAGCCAATAAGCATCAGCATCTGTGGAAGCATGATGGCGCTTTGCACCTCCTCTTGCCGTTTGACCATAGCGCCAAGCCCTGCATACAGGGTAGCATACAGGAAGAATGCCAGGAGGAAGTAGAGCAGGAACAGCAGGTAATACGGGATGGACACGCCTGTGAGATACTGGCTGAAGCCTGCCGCGGAAGAACCGAACAACGCGGCCTGCAGCGGGGTTTGCAGCAGGAGCCCGGCGATGCCGACCACCACTACGCCGCCCATCTGAGTCAGGCACGCTGCCCCGATCCCCACGATCTTGCCGGAGAGGAGTTGGAACGGAGTCGCGGCATTCACCAGAAGTTCCATCATGCGGCTGCTTTTCTCTTCCGCTACCCCTGTCGCGACGATGGCCGTATAGACCTGAACAGCGATATAGATCAGGATAGCGCCGGCATAGGCGAGTACAAAGCCCGTGGCAATCTGGCTCACCGGGCGAGCCGCCTGGCTCTGCTGAGCATGCATAGCTGTAAAGTCTGGCGAAGCGGCCAGCCGCCGAGTCTCTTGCGAATTAAGGCCCAGGCTATGAGCAGTATCAAGAAAAGTGAGGAGCTGAGCCAGAGACTGAATGGTAGACTGGTTGTTGTCGTTGCTGGCACTGGCATCGGTGTCATAGGTAAAGTGTAAATCCTGGTTCGTCGCACGATCAAGCACGAGCAGGATATCCAGCTGGCCATTCTTGACCTGATTTTGCAGGCTGCTCAGATTGGAAGCCGGCTGGCTGGTAATCACATAGGGAGCCTGGTTTCCGGTACTCGTGCCATTCAGTTCCTTCTCGATATATGAGGTCAGGGCAGTGTCATTCAGGCCCGCGACTGTACCCGCTTGATTCACTACCACGATGTGAGTTTGTGAATGTGCCTGTTTGGCAATGAGTTGCACAATCGTAGGGATAAAAGCGGCAAGGAACACGAATACCAGGAGGATCACGCTGGTGATGATGAAACTGCGCTGGGTCACACGGTTTTTGTACTCGCGCTCGATAATCAAGCCGATATTGCGCAAGTTGTGCTGGGCAGCGGCGCCACCCGAACTCACTGCTACGACCCCTTGCTTTTGTTCGCGATGTTCTTGTACCGGTGTTTCCACCATTTTCTGTGGCGGCATATCAATCTTCTTTCTCTATGCTGAATGAACGGAGGTAGAAGTAACAGGCTCGGAGGTAGCACCAACTTTTTCAATGAAAATATCGGTCAGCGATGGCTCGGTCAACTCGAACAGGCTAATGATGCCGCCATTTTGCAGTGCCGCCTCCACAATCAAGTTGGGGTTCAGATTGGCATCAAACTGCATCTCAATATAGTCCTGCCGGCGTTTGGTCACGTGAACCCCTGGAAGTCGCTCAAGCCAGCTAGCTTCCGGGTCGTTATCGAGCTTGAGTCGTGCCACATGGCGTCCTTGTTGGCGTTTGACCTCACGCAGGCTACCCTGGACGACACTGTGTCCTTTATTGATGATGACGATGTCCTGACAGAGTTCTTCCGCTTGCTCCAATTGATGGGTGGAGAAGATAATCGTCTTGCCGCGCCGGTGCATCTCTAAAAAGGCCTCTTTGAGGACGGTCGCGTTGACGGGGTCCAGGCCACTGAAAGGCTCATCCATGATCAGAATCTCAGGATCGTGCAGTATGGCAGCCAGAAACTGAACTTTCTGCTGGTTTCCTTTGGAGAGTTCTTCAATTTTCCTGGAACGATTGCCAGTGATTTGAAAACGTTCAAGCCACTCATCCAACGCTTTCCTGGCATCCGCTTTTGATATACCCTGCAGGCGCGCCAGGAAGAGTAACTGCTCGTCCACGCGCATTTTCGGGTAGAGTCCGCGCTCTTCCGGCAGATAGCCCCAGTTTCTACGCGGCACTTCACGGACATCCTTGCCTTTCCAGGTAATGGAACCGCCATCGGGTCGCAAGATATCCAGGATCATACGCATGGTCGTGGTTTTGCCCGCGCCGTTAGGCCCTAGAAAACCAAAAATCTCTCCTTCGGTCACTTCCATAGAAAGGTCTGTAATGGCCTGAAACTGGCCAAACCATTTGTTAATGTGTTCAACTTGAAGACTCATAGGATTGGTTCCTCTGTGATAAAGCTAAAATAGCTTGCCATCTTGTGCTAACATTATGCATTATTTCGATAAGAGCCACCATTTGCACATGTTACATTCAACGGCAGGCTATCCCATTTCAGGTTGCCTTCAGATATTGCTAACTGCTATAATAAATATAGCATATTGTTATTTAAAATACAAGACCTTTTTTCTGGACTTTTGGCAGTGATTTGCTAATAATAATGCTGTAACCTTTCTTTGCTAAAGCACGTGTAACATTCCAGTAGAGGAGAGAATCCGATGTTTCATACTAGCAGGGGAAGAAAGTCATGGAAGAGAAAACTGAGTTGCAGTTAAATCCAGACCATCGCCAGGGGAAAGAGGTTGAGGAATACAGAGTGCCGCCTCCGCCTTATTCCTGGCCTACCTCGCAACCTGGCCCATTCGTGACACCACCTCCGCCTGGACAAAGACCAATGCCTACACGTACTGAGCAAATGGTTGAAATCGCGTACAACCAGGAAACGGGCGAGCCGGTTACGTATAATGAACGCGAATAATACCATGCAAACAAAAAGCGCAATGGCATAGCTTCGCTGAGTCATTGCGCTTTTTGTTTGCATGGTATTCTGAATCTCTTCTTTCCTCAATTTTGCCGAGACCTGCAAGAGAAGCAGGGATGGCACAATGGAAACAAGCCGTACGATCATTAGGGCCGCTTAGTTGCGCCTGTTACCAGGCTCACGCTTGCGGTCTATCCACCAGGTCATCTACCTGGGATCTTGATCTCTTCATGAGAGATGGGAAGAGTTATCTTGGGGGCGGCTTCGCGCTTAGATGCTTTCAGCGCTTCTCCTTTCTGGACGTGGCTACCCAGCTGTGGCCCAGGCAGGCCAACTGGCACACCAGCGGTCCAGCCAACTCGGTCCTCTCGTACTGAAGTTGACGGCCCTCACTCTTCCTATGCCCACGACGGATAGAGACCGAACTGTCTCGCGACGTTCTGAACCCAGCTCGCGTGCCGCTTTAATGGGCGAACAGCCCAACCCTTGGGACCTACTCCAGCCCCAGGATGCGACGAGCCGACATCGAGGTGCCAAACCTTGCCGTCGATGTGACGCTCCGCAATTACTTGCGGCGCAGACTATACCTTCGTCTCTTTCGAGACGGTGGCGTGTTATGGAAGCGATAAATTCGACCGCTTTGGGCCGGCGCCTCCATCTCTCGCGGATGCGAGAAGTCGTTACAGGGGTAGCTTGTAGAGCATGCTCGGAATGACGTGCGGTGATACGAGCGACACGAAGTGGGGGATGCTTGCTCCGCTCACGCGGAGACGCGCATGCCCCTTTGTCACTATTCATCGTCGTTGCAATTCCGAATTTAGCTTGCAGAACCTCCGACAGCACATGGTTCTCACAGTGGGAGAACCCTTGGCTGTTGAATCGCACCTGATGGCGGTCAATCGAACCGTCATCCATGAACCACACCGCCAGCGCGAACGCAGTTAGATGTTGCTCAAGCAACGCCATCGGCACGCACTTCATCCCATTCATGACGTAGAAGTGGCGCCGGAGCATCGTGAACTCCGGATGCGTGACCGTCCGAAAGTAATAGGTGCTACCGCACGCACGCGGCGGCGTCCTCACATATTCGCGAATAAGTTTGAACTTCCAATCGACGTAGTCCTTTTGCAGGTGGCCATGACCAACCCTGAAGCAGAAGCCTGACGTCGTCGGCATGAGGTAACCGTCGCCGAGCAACGGAGCCGACGACCAACTCCCGTTGGAGACTCGTCATCGGACGTTGCCGAGCGTTGCGCGCGAAGAAGGTTTCCACAACAAGCTACCTTCCCTCGGTATTACCCTCAAATTGTAACACAATTCAGTGTAGGGCTTCACCGATATGAGCCACTGAGCACCGCTCGATCACTCGAGCGGGGAGCCACTATTGACTCTTGGGCAAGATCAGCCTGTTATCCCCGGGGTAGCTTTTATCCGTTGAGCGACGGCCTTTCCATTCAGAGCCGTCGGATCACTAT